>OY759676.1:0-37927 GCA_963662515.1 Sedimentisphaerales bacterium | reverse complement strand
GGATAAGAGCCTGGTAACCCGGAAAAACGAGTCTCTGGAACAGCCGGAAGTTGCTCTGGTGGTTGATCTGTCCCGTTCGGTTGTTGCCGGTAATAAGGCAGATGCTATCCGCCGGATCGCGGCCATGCTTGGTTTTTGCCTGCTTAATCGCGGATTGGCTTTGCGTTTGTATAATGGCCGGGAATATACCGGCCGATATTTCGGTAAGAAAAAGATCCAGCAATTAACCGCAAAGATAAAAGCTCTGCCCCAGAATGGTTATTCTCATCTGGAATATGTTCTGGCAACTGCGGCTCCGGTTCGTAATGTCATTATTATTTCTGATCTGCTGTTCAGTGGCGGGCCAGAGCAGTTAAAAGCGTGTATAAAGCCCGGCATGGCGGATTGTTCTTTACTGGCAGTCAGTACGCAGGAGGAACGCCAGCCGCAATTACATGGTAATTATAAACTTATCGATGCCCAGAATGGCACGGCCCGGCAATATTATATCAATGATCAGCTTATCGCACGATATGCCAGGCTGCGACTGGATTATTTCCGCCAGATACAGCAGTATTGTCAGGGGCGTAACTGGAATTATTTTCAACTGGAGGCTGAAGCTCAGATCAGCCAGTTAATGAAGCTGCTGGCACCAACCCAACATTTAACGATCTGAAGATTAAATTATGCTGATTAACGGTTTTACAATCTGGTTTGCCATAATTGCCGCAATAAGTGGTGTGGCTTTATTAGTAGCTCTGGAATTTCTGCGTGCCCGGCATAAAGAAAAGACCATGCCAACTTTGCTTTTCTGGCAACAGGCGGCAGGCGATGCCAGACGTAACTGGCTGGGCGGGCCTTTTGGTCGCTTATTCCAGTTGTTATTCCTGATCTTGATCGTATTGATCTTTGCCTTTACTTTGCTTTTGCCGGATACGGCAGATAAAAATAACCCGGTTATTATCCTGGATGTTTCATCTGCTACCGATATTGAACCAGCCCGTCATTATGCCAGGCATATTGTCAGCTCTGCCAGCCGTTCTGCCCTTATTATTTCCGGCAGTGATAATATTATTGCCGCTGATTTTGATGATGACCCGGCAACAGCTCTGGCGGCTCTCGATCAGGTAGTATCTGATAATGCCGGGTATAGTGCTCTTTCTGTCGCTTTAAGGCAGGGCAGGGCATTGGCAGGTGATCAGCCGATATATGTAATTACCGGGCAGAATATAGAGATTACCGGGCAAAATGTCAGGCCAGTATTGTTCCCTGCCGCTACTGAGATAGTAATGCCAGTGGCTGTAAGTGTTTATGCTCAGGAGGCAAAGCCAGCTATTGAAGCCTATTGCCGGGCCGATAGCCGCTTTGTTTATGTTACTGATGAACAGGCCGCCGATATTGTTATTACTTCTGAGCAGATGGCGGTTCTGGGTAACTGGCGTGGAGCCGGGTTTGTTGACAGACTCACCGGCCTGCTATTACATGAGGCAGGATTAACTGACAGAAATATCCCCCATCTGGCAGGATCTGGCAGTAAACCTGATAAAGTCTCAGGGCGGTTTTTGGGACCTACCTGCTGGTTGATAGCCGGGCTTACTGTGATATTGATATTAGAAATATACCTGTATAAGTCAGGCAGGATAGCATAATGGTTAATGTAGAAAATATTCTGGTTGTATTCCTGGCCCTGATAGCTGCTATAGCAGTACATTATTATAGTCGTCGTATTTGGGCCAGTCTGACTGTAGGATTGTTTTTACTGGCCGGTGCTGGCATATATATAATTATGCCGGGCGGATCAGAAAGAACTGTATTATTGCTGGATCGCTCCGAAAGCATGGTTATAGCCCCGAATTTGCCCAAAGATGTTCAGGCTGACCAGATCATTGAATTTGGTTCTGATACCGGCAAAAGTGATATTGAAGCAGCTCTATATCAGGCAGCCGCCTGGATAAAGACCAATGGCCGGGTTGTGCTCTATAGCGATTTGCTGGAGACTCAAGGCGATATTAGTATTGCCGCCCGGGAATTGGCTAGTGCCGGTATTGCTCTGGAGGTATTAACCCCGTATTATTATCGGGATAAAGAGGTAATATTATCCGATGTTATTCTGCCGCCATATATTACTTATGCCCAGAATGTGACAATGGAGATCTTGATCGAGTCTGGAAGTGATACTAAAGCCGACCTGGAGATAAAGGACCTAAGCAACAATACAACTGAGAACAGGGCGGTTGAGCTTAAAGCCGGGCTGAACCGTTTTTATGCCGAGCTGAATACTGCCGGATCAGAAATAAGCTATTATGTAGCGATAAAGGCAGTCAATGATACAGATAATATCAATAATCAGCGGCATATAAATGCCCGCATATATGACCGGCCCGGCATAGGAGTTATTGGCCGCGATAGTGAACAGGCATCTGTTACCGCGGCATTAAGTAAGTATGCCACGGTTTCCGCCTGGCAGGCACAGTCAGACTATGAATTGATAATTCTGGCCGATTGGCCAGGTAGTACCATTGACAATACTATTGTTACCGAACTTGACCGGCAGATAAGGTCAGGTACTGGTCTGCTGGTGCTGCCGGGTGAAAATATTATTCGCAATAATATGTTAAGCGACCCGGCATTAAATGAACTTATGCCCGCCGATATTGCCAGCAGACTGAAAAAGAGCAGTCCGGATGGCTGTATTGTCTTTATTGTTGATACTTCCGGTTCAATGGAAGGTGCCCGGCTTATTCTGGCCCGTGAAATTGTTCGCAGTTCTGTCAGCAGATTACAGGCTCATGATAAAGTTGGTATTGTCGAATTTTACGGTAATCGCAAATGGTCTGTTCCTATACAGTATGCCTCTGGCGGTCTGGAACTTAACCGCGAGATCAACCGCCTTACCGCCGGTGGTGGTACTGTCATTCTGCCAGCCATTGAAGAGGCGTATTACGGTTTGCTTAATACTCAGGCTTCGGCCCGGCATATAGTTGTTATTACCGATGGCGGCATAGAAACAGGCAATTATGAGGCCCTTTTACGTCGGATCAGCGATGATAATATCAATGTCTCGTTTGTTCTGGCCGGCCCGGCGGCTAATGTCGGGTTTCTGGCCGATATGGCCGTTTATGGCGGCGGTAAGTTTCTCCATGCTCCTGACCGGTTCAGTATCCCGGCAATCGATATTAAAACCCTCAGTAACGATCCTGCCGGGCTGTTCCAGGATAGCTCTGAGCCACTTACCGTTGCCGATAATCTGCTTTGGCCGCTGTCGCTTTCTGGTGAGAGCAACACCAGTGTAACAAAGTTCATTCCCGTTACCCTTAAACCCGCTGCGGCCCCGGTCTTGAATAGTGGTGTTGAGCCGGTTTTGTCTTTCTGGCATTATGGCCTGGGAAAAGTGCTGCTGTGTAGTTCTGACATACTCAGTGAAGATAAGAACAGGGTATTATTACAGGATCTATGCCGGGAAATGTACCGCCAGCCGGAAGATATAGAGATGACAAAATCAGAGGAACAGTTTGAGATAAGGGCCTGCCAGCCAGACAAAGAACTATCACAACAACTTAACCATAGTACCCCGCAAAGGAAAATTCAGTCGGTTCAGGCCATTACTCTGGATAAGTATTTTATTCTGGCCGCTTTAGTGATGTTTCTGGCAGGTATTATCCGCCGCCGGTTGCCCATACGGCAAACTGCGGTATTGATTATGCTAATTATGGGCTTGCAGGTGCATGCAGACCTGCCCGCCGATATAACTCAGGGAATAAACTGCTTTTATAGTGGAGAGGATAAGGCAGTTGCCCTGTTTGAAAGTGCGGTAAAGCAGGCTACTGACCCACAGGATAAGAAATATGCCCTGGGCTGGCTTATTCTAGCCGCCGATAAATTCGGCCAGTTTGACCAGTTAGAGCAAAGACTTAGGCCGGAGATGGATTATATTACCTTAACGACATTGAATAAGGCTTATGCCTTCCGGGGCGATTTTCAGACTGCCCGGCATATATACGACGACATTGCTGGCAGTAATTCATTTAATGCCGAACAACGCGGAGAACTCGACCGCCAGCTTATGGAAATAGCTCAGGTCAGCGGTGATCTGGCTGCGGTCAGTGATTATTATCATAATAGAAATGATATTCTGACCAGAATAAAGATCATGATGTTGCAGGGGGATGGCAGGCAGGCAGCCGGGCTTATTGATACTATCGATATTTCATTATCATCTACGCAATTGCTCGATATCTCCCGGTCGATCAGCCAGATGTCATTCAATACCGCCGCTATCAGACTGGCAGATGAGGTATTGCAGCGAAACGATCAGTTTAGCTTTGAAGCTGCTATGTTACTGGCTGATCTCTATCGCAAAACGAGTCAGGAAGATCAATATCAGGTAATTTTGGAGCAAACCTTAGCCCGGCCCGGCATAACTGCCAGTCAGAAGTATGATATTGCCCTGCAACTGGAGGCTGACGGCCATATTGACCAGGCTATAGAGATACATCGTCAGCTTATCCAGGGGCCAGGTGCTCTGGATAGTTCTTTGCGGATCGCCCAGCTACTCAGAATGACCGGAAAATTACAGGAGGCGTACAATTACTGGCTGGAACTCTGGCAACAGAACGACGACGCTTTTGTCCTGTATCAGGTTATTCCCGGTCTGCTTGATGCTGCTACCCGCAGTGGGCAATTAGCTGATCTGGCTATCAGTCTGGAAGATGAGCTAAAAGATCAGACTATATCCGAAAAGGAACTTGATCTGCTGTTAAATATTTATACTTCGACTGGAGATTCTTTTACCCCGATTGAGCTGGTAAAGCAATATTATGGTGATGATAGTCTTGCTGGTTTACAAAAGCAGTATGATATCTATCGTCGCTGCCAGATGTTACGACATTGCAGCAGAATACTGGCCCGGCTTTCGTCTGCCAACCCGACCCAGGCCCCGGAATATTTGCGGCAGGCGGCTATGCTGGCCCTGGAAAGGCAGGATTCTGAGGGGGTGGAGCAGATAATTGGTGAACTTTCCAGAGAGCAGGAAGAAGGTGATCTGGAATTTTTCGCCGGTGTCTATTCTCTGCTGGGTGAAACTGCCCGGGCCAGGGATATATATGCCCGGCTACTGGAAAAAGAGCCGGATAATTATGAACTTTGGTTAAGCTGGTCGCAACAGGTTGAAGAAGATAAACCAGAAAGCCGGGAATTTGCTATTGGCCGGATAAGTGAGCTGCTTACGGCAGAATGCCCGGCAGAGTTGTTCGTTGTTGCCGCCGATTGCCTGCTGAATCTGGATGCACCAGTTGAGATGCTTAGCCGGGCGTATCAGTTGACTATGGAGCGACTGGCGGCTGATCCAGGCAGAATAGTTTATTATCGGCTGGCGACTGATCTGCTGACAGAAACAGACCCGCAGGCGGATGTACCGCTTATATTGCAGGCTGCAACCCATGCCCGGCAAGGTCGTACGATCTATGTTCGTGAGGCTATGAATCAGGCCGGGGCATTTACCCAGCGGCGATTTGAACTGATCGAATTACTGGTCTATATGGATCTGCGCAGCAGTCCGGCTGAATATCTCGAATATGGCAAGCAATTTATGGCGGCAGGGCAGGAGAAGGCCGCAGAATACCTTTTCCGCAGTAATTCCCTGTTAAGTGGCGAGAATAAGGGGCTTTACCTGGAGATTGCCGGGCATTATCAGGCTCAGGGGCGTTTTAATGAGGCATTGGCCTTTATTCGTGAGGCTCTGGCAATGTATCCGACAGATATTGAGCTGCTGACAGAGTCAGGCTGTATTCGTGAGATTATGGGGCAGTATGACCAAGCATATCAGGATTATCTGGCGGTATGGCAACAGCTTGATTGCATTACCGCCGGGCCTGAATATCAGCCTGAGAGTAAAAATGTTGATCTGGAAAAGCAGGTCAGGGCTGTGGTTATTGATGGCCTGATAGTAACCAGTTCAGGTGAATTGCCAGATAAGATCCAGGAAATTCAACAGGCCAGACTCTGTCAGCAGGCCACGGAACCGGCAATAGAATATATCCCGGCACCGACATTACCCCAGGCCGGGCCAAAGTCAGCTACAGACCAAATGGCAATATCTCAGGAACTGATCGATCTGGAGTTGCAAACCTTGTTGGAGAGTAGTGAAATAGATGGTAAGTTTTACCGGCGTATTGATGAGCTGCTGGCAAATGCCAAAGTTGAGACTCTGGAATATCTTTATCAGGAATACAGTGATTATGCCGCAGTAGTGGGTGAGAAACCCACCTTGTTATGGATAAACGCCACGCTTGCCCGCTTGCTTGGCCATGCCGGGCAGGCTCAAAAATTGATAGCTCGTTGTTTTGTCCTGTCACCGCAGAATCGGCTGGTAGAGTTTGAGCTGAAAGAGATATATGAAGATGCCGGGCTGTATGGTCAGGCGGCAGTTATACTGGAAAATGCCGCGCAATATAATCAGCAAAGTCCGAACTATTGGCGGGAGATAGTAAGATTGTATTATCTGGCAGGTGATCTGGAAAAGGCCCGGCATGCCAATCGCTTTGCCGCGGTCAGCAGTCATTATATTCTGGCGATAATGGATAATCTGCTTTTGGCTTATACTGCTAACGATCAGCAGGCATTGGAGCAATATTTCCGCAAATATCAGGTTGATTGCCGGAAAAATGGCAGATATTTTGCCCTGAAATGGAATAGCTGGGATCGAGATAAGCTAAAGGATGACCAGCCGTATCAATATGAAACGATCTATCAGGTATTGGCTCGCGTTCCGCAATTGCAGGATGAGTTTATCCGTTATAGCCGGGTGATATATCCGCAAAGGCGTGATCATAACCAATTTAACAAGGCCTTTGAGCAGGTCCAGAATAATAACCCGTAATTTAATTACAGATAAGGAAACCAATTATGAAGAAGTTTGTTTTAGTAGTAGTGTTTTTGTATGTTGCTTATGCCGGGCAGATGGCTTTTGGTCATGCCGCCAAGACCGAAATTGCCAAAGATGATACCATGATCAAACTTGATCAGCAGGTAGATAAGCTTATAACTGAAAACGGTGATTTCACCGCCGCGCTCGAATTATATGCCAAAGTTGCCAAGAGTAATACCAGTCAGCCATACTACAAGGAACAGTATTCGATCCTGCGTCGGGTTATCAAGATGAATCAGGCTATAGAAGCAACTATCAGCCAGGAGCTTAACGAGGCGAGTACCAAGGCACTGACCGGATATTTTGCCGGTGTTCGTGGCTATTATTATTCTCGTGGCTACTACGGTTTGGCTGTGGCTCTTGATAAACAGGCAGCAGATAAACTTGGTGGTGCGGATAATCAGTTGGCCTATCTGGAAAGTCTGGTCGCTGCCGGCGAGAACGCACAGGCGGGCGAATATCTGGCTGGCGGTGCTGTTTCTGGTGCAGATAATACCCATCTGGCAGTATTGAAGGCATTAGTTTCAACTCGTGGCGGTCAGGCTTTTACCGACTGGCCTGCAGCAGAACAATGGCAGCAGGAACTGACCAGCGACCCGCTGGCCCAGGTATATATTGCCTGTCTGTATAAGTCAGCCGGTAAGCAGGAACAGTCCTTTGCCTCGCTGGTGCAGGCTCTGGAACAGACTCCGCCAACCCAGATGGCCGTTACCAAAAATCTGATCGCAGCGGCTGCGGAGTTCAGCGATTCTGCTGATAATAAAGACTATCTGGCGGCACTGTCAACCCAGAGTAAAGTCTATCAGTCGGGCTGTACCGGTGGCAGTAGCTGTAATAGCTGTTCGCTCAAGGATTCATGCAGTAGTCAGAAATAATAACCTTACGATAATAACAAAGAGATACAAGAGCAGATGAAGAATTTTCGCTATAAGGTACAGGCTTTTGCGTTTGTAACCTGCGTATTATTGGTTTATGGCATAGGCTTCAATGTGGAGGCCTATTGCCCGTTTGGCGCAATAGAAAGTGCCTTTACCTGGCTGGAGCAGGGCAGGCTGATCTGTTCGCTTGGCTCAGGTAATTATTTCGCCCTGGCAGCAGTGGTATTATCAACATTGCTGCTGGGCCGGGTGTTTTGCGGTTATATTTGTCCGCTGGGTGCTATAGGAGCATTTCTGCGGCATTTCGCCGGCGATTTCGGGTTTAAACAATGGAACCCATCTCGGCGTACCGACCGCATATTGGGGCTGGGCAAGTACCTGGTATTGGTGATAATACTGTTTCTTACAGCCCGGGCCGTAGATATGGTCCTGCGTAAGGTCAGCCCTTGTTATCTGCTGGTATCCGTCAATAATGATATTGCTGTTACCGCCTGGCTGGCAGGTGGTATTTTCGTTATAGGCTCATTTCTGGTGTCATTACCGTTTTGTCGCTGGTTATGTCCGTTCGGTGCAGTATTGAATATATTTGCTCTGTTATCATTGACCAAAGTAAGTCGCGATATGGCAGGTTGCACCGGTTGTGGCAAGTGCAGCAGAAAGTGCCCGATGAATATTGATGTGGCAAGCTGTAAAACGGTCAATTCCCCGGCATGTATATCCTGTCTGGAATGTATAGAAGTCTGCCCGGCGAAGAACCTGCAAGGCGAGAAGGTGCTGTCCTGGCGGTTTTTTGGTCGTTTTTCACTAAGACGCAGTAGCAGAATTATCGGTGTGGTTCTTTTGCTGGCGGTTGCCAGCGTGTCGCTGGCCTCGATCTTTGTCGATATCCCGACTTTCTATTATACCAGAGAGCTGGCTGAACCCGCCAAAATAGCTTACGAAGAACTGGAGATCAAAGGCGTGACTTGTGCCGGTAGTGCCCAGTTATTTGCCCACTATCTCAATCGTAAGGACATTCTGGCTATTGAAGGGTATCTGACCTTTGCAACCCGGCCACGCGACGGCTGGATAAGGGTTTCTGTTGGCTATGACCCGGCCCAGACTGACCGCCAGGCGATAATCGAGGCGATAATCGAGCCATATTATGAGGAGGCCGAAAAACGCTGGCGCCCCAGCACCTTTGAAGTAAAAGGGGTTGAGCTGATAGAGTGATAGATTTAATGTTTGGCGATTAAACCTTACCTATCGTATTAGTTTGAATACTTGAAGATCGTGAGTTGCAAAATGATTGCAACGAATGGCCAAATATAGCTTGGAGATAAAAGCAGGGTAATTACTCGTCTGAATATGGGGAGGTGTTTTCTGATCATTTAAACACTACATATTGTATTGTTTAAATGCTTGAAAATAAAGAAAATACAAAATGCGCGCAATGAGTTGTCAAAAATTGAATGTCAGTGTCTGGCTCTGTAAGTCGTCTAAAGGGTGGCGTATTGTCTGGCGTGATGTGTTTACCGGTAATCAGCGGAGTAAGTCGCTTGGTGCGATATCTCGCAGGGCGGCTATGTCTGTTCTGGCTGGTTTTCGCATTGTTATTGGGAGTATTAATAAGCTATAGCGATAAAGTGATCTACTGTTGTTTGATATTTTTGGGGGAAATTTGAATTATTTCTTGAAACTTTCCAGCTGGTTGGGATAATGCGACTAGAGATTGTAATAATTTGTTATTTGATGCACTGTTGGAAATTCGCAAAATTTATTATTTAGTAGCATTGAATAAACGCACTCTCAGTGATTTTGTTCTATTGATTTAGTACAGAGGCTGCTGAGGGTGCTATGTATTTTATGTTACTAAAGGGTTTTTGCGAACCTCCAACGGGCATAATTGACATATCGCCTTTGGAAACCTCTGTTTTTTTATGCGTACTATTTGCGTGTTGATATAGTTTTGGTTGACTTAGAATGAAAAGGTTATTGAGTATGAAATAAGGAGATTAAGTTTATGAAATCTGGGAGTTATTTGTATAGTCAGCATTTGTTGGACAATGTAAATAAACATATGGTTGGTTTGTATTCTTTTTCGGTTACTATTCTGGGAGACACTGTTATGAGATGTTTATTAGTTTTGATGTTAATTGTTTGTCTGATATGTAATTCTGTTAATGCCGCAAATGGGAATATGTCAGGGGTTGGTAGTGTATCGAATCCATATCTTATTGAAGATTATGCGGATTTTAATGTATTTCGCACTAATTCGGGATATTGGCAGTCCGGGATATATGTCAAACTTACTTGTGATCTTGATCTGGGTCAGGCCGGAACATTTTATCAGGCTCTGATATCTCCTGATAACTCTCTTAGTACTGGTTTTCAGGGAACGCAGTATAATGGTTCTTTTAATGCTGATGGCCATACGATTACCGGTCTGGTGATTGATACTTTATCAGATACTTTGACAGCAAATGATAACAATGATTATCTGGGAATGTTTGGTTGTATAGGGCTCAATGGCAATGTCAGCAATCTTACGCTTAACGCTGTTACCGTTATGGGTAAGGCCTTTAATACCGGAGCTATGGCGGCGGTCAGCTATGGTACAATAAATAATTGTAAGGTTAAGACTTCGATAATATCCTCCGATTACCCCTCCCTGAGTTGGTATCGGGCTAATGTTGGTGGATTGTGTGGTTCTAATTATGGTTTGATAGCTCGCTGTGGAGTTAAAAGTTCTTTGCTTCCGGCAATTGGCACAAATACTGGTGGTATGTGTGGTTTTAACCAGATGTATAACTATGGCCCATTATCCGGTGTGATTGATGATAGTTACTGCATTGATACCGTGGTAAATGGCGCATGTGCCGGTGGATTTGTTGGTATGGCTCAGGATTGCAGCAAAATCAGACGGTCGATGGTTGATGCAATTTTTGTGTCTGGTAGTGATTATGCCGGTGGATTTTTGGGTGGTTCCGGCTCACTGACGGTCCAGAATTGTTATGTGTTTGCTGAGGTTGAGAGTCTTTATGGTGATGCCGCTGGCTTTATAGGAGACCCCTATAGCGGTGGTATTTATAAAAGTTATGCAGTATGTACGGTAGATGGTGAACTGGGAAGTTATTACTTTTCTCCGAATATGAACTTCTTGACGGGCTCAAATTCATTCTATAACAGCCAGTTACAGACAAATTTACTGGGCGGCGATTATGCGTTTGCCCGAACTACCCCTCAGATGAAAGACATAAACAATTATCTGGCTGCTGGCTGGGATTTCGCCGGGGAAACTGTTAATGGAACTGATGATATATGGGAGATAACAGGTGGCTCATATCCGACATTGACCGTGGTTAACGCCTTGATAAAAGAGCCATCTGTAAAGACTAAAATGCCAGCATTTGTTCAGTCATTTGAAAAAGTACATGGTATAGGACAGGAATTAACTGATCGGCAGGATGATATTAAGACATATGTTGACAGCCTGATCGATTATGTAAGTGCTGCCAAAAGTCGGGGTGAAATACCAGCTTCAGAGTTAAGTCGATATAGTTGGTTAACCGCCGACTGGATCAGTAGTGTAAAGGCTATACAGGCTGATGATAATGAAGATTTTCTGATGGGTTTGGAAGCAGCGAATTTGTACAGTAATGTATTAGCAATTGATGCTGCTTTTAGATTAGCCGGGGAATTGGCTGCTTATGGCTGGAATGTATATATTGACAGTATAGGTGATGAAGTTAATTATCTTGTTGACCTCAAAACCGATAGTTGTTTTACCACTCAGGGGGAAAAAGACTATCAGTATCTTACGGTAAGACCCGGTGGACAGCTGGAAAAGGAACTGGGAGCTGCTTCGATCAATAATGTAGTTAAGGTTAATTGCATTCCTCAGGATGGTCTGAAACTGGAGTTTATGTACGAAGAACGAACAGTTGCCGGTCTGTATTTTGGCGGTTGTGATGACCCTAATGACCCCAATAGTATATATTGTCACAATAATGGAATAGTTGAACCTGCTGATGACCCGAATGGTTTTGCTCTTTCTTACGCTAAATTGTCGCGGGAATGTCTGGCGGTAATGAAGACAAATGATACCGGCCTTACCAGTGAATATGAAAGAAGCTGGGTGGATCTGGAATTTCATTTCGACTGGGATAATGGTGTTTATGATGTGTACTATCAATGCTATGCTATGGATCAGAAGCAGCTTCTGGTTGAAGATGCGATAATGGCTGATGAAGCGATGGATAGGCTGGCAATATCGGTTAGTGATGAATATTCCAGTGTTTTGCAATCCCATATTAACCGGGTTTCACTAAGCGATAACGATGCAATAGGAGGAGTTGTAGGTGAGGATTGTGTAATATATTCTATTTCTGGAGATATTAACAGTTTGAAGGGTATAGTTGAATTTTCAGGGGATGTATGGTATGACAGTATGGGCCAATTCAAAATTCTGGCTTGTTCTGAGGTTGAGAAGAATAATACACCTACGATAAGGCAAATACTCACTGATAACAGATTCTTTCTGCCTAATCTTAAACCAAATGATGTTTTAGTAACTAATGAATCTGAAATAGTATGCAGCAGTTGTATTGGGGAATTACAAAAAACAATATGGAATACTCAATATATTAAAAATGGTACATATACACTTCAATTAGAAATTACTGATGATATTGGAAGGAGTTGTAGTAAGGGTATTATTGTATTATCTGATGGCAAACAAGCCATTGTAAATGTTGATAATTCACTTTACTCAGGCCAAACCTATCGGAGGGAGGAGCCTGCTGATATAATTATAGACTGGCCGGGTAGTATTCCTTTTGAAGTTAAACGAATATATAATAGTGCTTTGGCCAAAATGCCAATTCCATATGGTTATGGCTGGACTGATAATAATCAGATAAAACTGACAGAATTGTGCAGTAGTACATGTGAGCTACTTGAAAATGGTGCTGTTGCTGGCGATAGCAAGGGAGTTGGATTTGGAAGCATCTGGCTGCAGCAGGGTGATAGCTGGCGATTATTTAAAGTGAACGATACTAGTACTTGTGGGACTGAAGTTACCTATATAGCTTCCGATTATAACAGTGATTACATTACCCGTACACATCGGGATTTAGATTATAAGCATTTGCGGTATACATATCACTCTCCGGATGGTATAACTATGCTTTTTGAACCTGATATGATTTATGATGACCCCAACGCATTCTTTCCCACTGTTGGCGGACTGAAAAACTGGACAGCTTCTGGTGGGGTAAAAAAACAAATTGACCGATTTGGCAACTATTTAGAATATGATTGGCTTGTTCATAATGGTGTAGATCTATGCGTAAAGACTATAACTAACAATCACACAGATGCTGCAATACGCTATATATTTATGTCAGAAGAATGCCCATTATTATATAAAATTGAATCCGGTTATTATAGCTGCGGAGACTGGTATAATGAAACCAGTATTGACTTTTGGTCAGACCATGATCTGTCATGGTGTAATTTATCTGTATATTTAAATGCTCTTCGATCAGGAACCAGATTTTATTATACTGGGCTGGATGGGAAATCGATTGACAATAGTAACAGTAATGAGTTCTATCTGGCACTTATAAGTGAGCATAGGGGTGGAGCTTTTTCCGTGTCTGGATATAGTTCTGACTTCGTTACCAGAGTTAAATATAATAAAAAAGGTGAGATGATTTCTGTTGGCCAGAATCGATTAGGCTGGCTGTGTGGTTATATGTTAAGTCAATCAGAATCAATAGTCAAGACCATGAATTATATTGACAAGAATAGCCAAAAAAATCAGGTGGTCTCATACTATCTTTTTGGTAAAAAATTTAAATCCACTCGGACTGTATTTAATGTAAATAATGCGCCTGTTTCACAGGTGACAAGTTATAATTTTGTCGATAATAATTATTCACCTGATAATTATTATAAAATATCCAGTAATGTCCAAAGAGAAAGCGATATTGATGAACTTATCGGATTTAGCTATGGGAGCAGGTATTATTCATCCATATTTAATAGTTTGTATAATGATATATCAGGGATAGCCGATTACTATTATGATTATGAAGATGAGCGGTTTCCTTTTTCTCCTACAACAATTCATATCTGCTATGATGAAAATGGAGATCAGAGTAACTGGGGGCAGAGTGATAGTAGTTTGCTTAAACAGTATGATTCGCAAAAAGTAATTAAGAAGGCCTATGATGAGCGAGGGAATGTCATCTGGCAGAAAAATTATATTGATGAGACCAGATACCTTGCTTCGGTCTGGGAATATCATCAGAAATATAACTTCAAGATCAAAGAAATAACCTGGCAGGAATACTGTCAAGATAATGCCGATGGTTCAATCTGTGAACCAGACTCAGGCAGGGTAGAAAAGAACTGGGATTATGGTGATGAATACGGAAATATAGATAATAGTGAAGGCATATACCTTGTCCGGGAAAGACTGTTGCTGGTTGATAATGCCAATGAAAATAACAAAGTATGGTCCGAAACCAATTATAAGTATAATACTATGGGAAATGTCACAAGTATTACTGATCCCAACGGATATATTACTAAAATTGAATATGATGATAATGGTTTTATGACCAAAGTCTGGCAGGGGCTGCTTTCTGTATCTGCCGCCACAGGAACCGATCCGCAAGTGCGTTATCTGTATAATGAAATGGGGCATAAAGTTCTGGAAGCTGATGCTCTAGGTAAGGTAATTCGTTCTGATTACGGGGATTATTACCAGAATGAAAGACGGGTATATTATGATAAGGATGCTATAAGCTTGTCTGGTTTGGATCTTACCAGATATCGGAAGGATAAGACTATTCAACAGGATATTTTAGGGTATAGAAGTTTGTATGGGCAGTATTCCTTTAACCGCAAGGACCAGCCGATGATGATTGTTGGTGGTAATGGTAATACCTTTTATACTTGGAGTGGTGCTTGGGATATTGCCCCGGCTTGCACTCAGTCAGATTCAACATTATGGGGGCATTATTTAAATGGTGGTATGTTTGGAGAATATATTTTTGATGTCACACACAATAATGTGGGAAATGTGAGTATCTCCCTTAAAAGTGCAATGGATGGCGTGGAGTATCTCAAGGAAAATGATTGTCTGAATACCTTTGAAGAGAGCGACTTTCAGTATTCAGCATTGGATTGTAATAGTCGGGTAATGGAGAAATATACTGGCATAAACGATGAAACTCGAAACGGCACGCCTCGGGTACTGACAAAGCATGAGCGATTTGAATATTTCGCCTCTGGTCAGTTAAAAAGCGAAAAGATATATAATGTCAATCTGGAGTATAATGAAGATACCCAGCAAGATTATTATACTCGTAAACTAGAGAAATATACCCGTTATTACTATGATGAGCTTGACCGTCTGATTCGTCAGGAAAATATGAAGAATGAGACTACGGTTGGCCAGACCATTGATTATGGATACGATGCCGTTGGTAATCAGCTATATACTATCGACCCGGCGGGCTATGCCATTTTTACCGACTATGATAATGCCAACCGTAAGGTAAAAGAATATCACCCTGTGGCGGCAGTGATAGCAGGAAATGGCTCCTATGACATGGATGCCACTTATGATCTGGCCCAATGCAGTAAGTATTATGAATATGAAAATAATGGTAAGCTCAAATCGGTCAGCACTTATGATTTTGATGGAACAACTCTGCTTTCATATTCACAATATCAGTATGATGGCCGTCAGCGTATCGTTCAGACGGCCGAACTGCTGGGCGATCTGGATAATAGCGGCGTTTTTGAAGCTGATGAATATGCCTTTACGAATATTCAATACAGTGATACCGGCAGTGTGTTTAATCTTAATACTAATGACCCCAATGAATATCATATCTGTATAACTGATGGTGAGGGTAAAGACACGCTTATCCAGCTTCATTATACCGGCAAGCCCTCCCGTGTGCTGTATAGTAGTGGCGATTATGAAGCAATGGACTATGATGGCTATGGCAGGTTGGTTTCTAAGGCCATCTGGAAAAACGGTAACAGGCAGGAGGTACGGTATCAGTACGATGGTATAGGCAATCTGGTTAAGACTATATACCCAGATAATGGCTATATTCAGTATGATTACGATAAGGTAATTGCAGGATATCGTGATCCGTTTTGGCCTAAACCTATAGTAGAATTATCTACTGCCAGCCGCACTCTGTGTAATATCTATGATTTTCGCAAGCAGACGGATAACCCCTTTGATCCAAATGATCCGCTCTATGCAAACGATCCTCAGGTCAATATTGCCCCCAACTGGCGAGTGCCAACTTATTCCTTTGACTATTACCCGCACAGTGGCCAGCTCAAGAGTTATGCTATGCCAGGCGGTATCAAGCTCAATTATAGCTATAATGAAGCCTGGGGCAGTAAGACCGCCGTTTGGGTACAACAGGATGGTGAGACTATTTACAGTCAGGATTATTCATTTAATCTGCTGGGCCAGCTTGAAAATGTCATGTATGGCGGCGACCCCAATCAGGGTATTGCCGGAGAATTGCTCGCCGAGCTGTTTTATGATGATAACGGTAATCGTGAATTTATGTATTATGACCAGATACCAACCGGCTCAGTAGGTGAAAAGTTCCGGATTCAGTATGGGTATAACAGTAATAATTATCTGACCAGTATTAATTCACTGGTATATCATTTCTCGGCAATGCAGTCCGGTGATATCGATGGTGGGGGAAAGTTGCTGCATGGTGCTGAATATGTCTATAACACCGGCAATAATCTCGATACCATAATACAGGATTATTCGTACAATATGCGGGGTGAGCTTACTGACTGGCAGGTTGATAGCGGTGATTCGGCCAGCTATCTACTTGATCTGGCGGGTAATATTGATACCAAGACTGCTGGGGCTGTTAATACAAGCTACGGTTATAATGGCGATCTGATGACCTCTGCTGGTTCGGCGGTGGTTCAATGGGATAGTAACGGCCAGATTACAGCTAAAGGAGCAACAACCTACGATTGGGACTTTAGCGGTCGTCTGCGGAGCGTTGACGGCCCGGCTAAATGGTTAGAATGTCGCTATGGCCCGGATAAAACACCAGTCTGGCAGTTGACCGGGCTGAGTGGAGAAACTTCTGGACAATATAGGCGATTTGTTTATGATACTAATGGTAGTTACCCGGTATTATTACTGGTGCTAAGTGAAGATGGAACTGGTGAACCGAATCAGGCTGAAAGATATTTCTGGGTAAATGGCCAGAATGTAGCAGTCCAGGTCCTTACGCCGGACGGGCGAGACTTGCCGGGAGCGACTGGTGAGTTGTATTACAATATCCATGACCGGCTGGGCAGTGTCAGACGGGTTATTGATACTAATATTGCCATTATCAACCGCTTCGATTATGACCCTTATGGCAAGACGACGCTGGAAGATATTGCAGTTGGCTGCGATTACGAAAGCTATCATCGTTTCGCCGGTTATAAGTGGGAAGAAGCCGCGGACATGTACAATTGCAACGCCCGCTGGTACGACCCGGAACTTATGCGGTTTATTAGTCGTGACCCGGTAGTTGGCTCGGCGATGAGCCCGCTAACCGTCCACCGGTATTTGTATTGTGTGAATAGCCCGATTATTCGCACTGACCCGACTGGCAAGTTCAGTATGATAGATACACTATCCACTATTGGTAGTTATGCTAATACTGCTTCCAATGCATATAATATGGGAAGTAGTATACTTGGTTATGCTGAGCAATTTGCCAATGGGATGTCTGCCAGAAATATTATGCTTTCTATGGTTGTTGACACTGCGTCAAGTATGGCTACTGGAAAAGCATTAGATTTTTTGACATCAGCAGCACCTGGTATATTAAATGGTATATCAAGTGCGGTCAAAAGTGAAAAACATCATGTTTTCCCTAAGTTTTTAGCCGGATTTGATACATTATTAACATATAAACTTGAGAGAGGGGCGCATAAACAGTTCCATAAAGATCTGTATGGCAACTTAGTAGATGAATTTGGATTGCCTAACGGTGCAAAAACATGGAGTACGGCTACATGGCAGAATTTTTTAGCAGAAGGAGATAATTACAATCGGATGATTGGTGTTCTTTGGGATACAACATCCGATATGGGTGATGTTGACATGTTATCGTCGTTGATGGGTTCATTATTCCAGAATATGAAGTAAAATTATGACAATATTATATTACTATAAACTAGAGTCTAATCATAAGGATCCAGTGCCGCCATGTCGAAAGTGGTATGGAAGTATTTTAGGTAGTTTAATCTGTGAGAAGTGTAAAAAAATACAATACCCTCAAGATGCTGGTTTTATAACTATTCTTGGGTTAAATCCACCTCCTGGAAATAGAATTGAGGGTTTGTTGTCTTGGATTGGTATATCAATTTACCATGTTGATTTTATCGCCCAGATAGAGCCACTCATCAGGAATTACGGTTACTGTATGGGTGAATGTACTGATCCGCAAGGGGATACTGTGCCTGATTATGTTAGTTGTTATACTGATAAATATGTTGTTCAGCGTGGTAATGAAAAGACAAAGTATTCTATTTGCCCAGAATGCGGCTCGGTTAAACAGGCTGAGTGGTGGCACGGCAGACAGTATTTGCTTAAGAGTGATATTCAGGACAGGAAAATTTTGTTGAACGCAAGTGGCAGTATGTATATTGCTGATGATTTACATAAGAATCTGGATTATTCCCGCTGGCGTGATGCGACTTTTGAAAAGATATTGATATTAGATGAGCCGGAAGATGGCAGACCTAGGAATTTAAGGAGTGTTGTTAATCATGAATGAACACCAGGCACGGCATTTTGACCTTACATTTCGTTATTTTCAATTAACAGCAATAAATCTTATTGATGCCATGCAGAAACAGGGTATTGTTGACCAAGAAAAGATTCGCCAGATACTGGAAGAATTCATTTTTGCCCAAACATCAAATCTGGATCAATATTATATTAAAACAGATTCAGATTCTTCACAAAAGTATTACCCCTCGATTTGCTTCAGAGATACTGAGCTTGAGGAATGTGTACAAAACTGGATATTACCCGATGGTTATGATGATTTTCATGCTACCTTGCCATTTGGTGTTGTCGACAGCATATTTGAACCGGATGATGGCAAGATTGGCCTGACCTATGGTAATGATTGCGACGAGGTGAATATATAGATTTTAACAATTGAATAGAGACGCATAAAGTCTCAGTGCAAATAGCACATATAAAATAGCTATCATCGCTATGCCGGTTATAAGTGGGAAGAAGCAGCCAGTATGTACAATTGCAACGCCCGCTGGTACGACCCGGAACTTATGCGGTTTATCAGTCGGGACCCGGTAAGAGGAAATGCTTTTGAGTCAATGACTCTGCACAGATATTTATACTGTGTAAATGACCCGGTAAATCGATTTGATCCTGATGGGAAATGGGGTTTGTTTGCCGCAAGATTGGTTGTTGGTGGGTTAATAAGTGGCATATCAAATGCAATGAGCGCAGAAGATGGTGAGAGAGGATATGCTTTTGCTGCCGGATTTGCAATTGGAGCCATATCGGCAATATCAGGCGATGCGGTGATCAGTGCTATTCTATCTGTTGTAGGAGCAAATTTTAATGCTTCCTTAATGTCACAGTTTAGTTACGATAGTGAAAATCAAAAGTTTGGCAGAATGCTAGGGACAAATATGGGGCTGATGGCAGGAATTCTTCCACTTGTGAAAGGTTCCGGATGGACTGGCCTTGTAGCGACTGGTACAGCATCTATTTCTGGTAACTTTTTAGGAGATATAATTGGGGGAATAATTGAAGGTGGAGAAAAAATAATTAATAAATGGCAAGATAATTATTAATAAGGATTTTACAGACATGCACTATTTTATAAATACATTCTTTGGGC
The DNA here is from genome assembly GCA_963662515.1 of Sedimentisphaerales bacterium. GTDB lineage: Bacteria > Planctomycetota > Phycisphaerae > Sedimentisphaerales > SM23-30 > JAFGDI01. The sequence goes on along the minus strand of OY759676.1, from coordinate 18,215 downwards.
TTATGGCAGTTGGTTTTTGTGTTCTGCTTGTTTATATGCAAAAACAAAACAATAATAATATGGTTATTGATGAGAAAATAAGTGTATTTAAGGTTCAAGATAAACCATGGATTAAGACTAAAAAGTGTGTTTTGTTTGTTATGTTAACATCATCATTTAATCTTGTTGGATATTTTTTGTTTGAATTACTGGTGGTAGGTATTGGTTTTGGTTTAAAAACATATATACTTATGTTTTTATATTTCATTATTCCAATATTTGTGTATATGACTTTTTACATAATATATAAGTTACAAGTAAATAATGTCATTACTGTTAATAAAGATCGTATTGAAATTGTTAATAAAACAAGCAATACTAGTTTTGACATTAATGAAGATGTTACAGTTTATTTTAAAGATAATATTTACATATTTAAGCAAGAAAATAAATTAAAGAAAGTTAGCAGGAATTTTATGATTTTCTATGAAAACTATCCAACTTTATTATACAAGCTCGATGAATTAGTGACAAAGTATAAATAGATTCCTTTATTTGGCAAGTGAATAGAGCAATCCCGCTTGTTGGGTACTGAAGACTGGTTAGAGGAGTATATTTACCATGACAAGGCTGGTAATATAATACGAGCTGAAAAGGTAAATTATTCTGATGCAAGTAATATCTTAGGTACAAACTACGGTTTCAACGGTGATATACTTACCGGAGCTACCGGAGCCGATATCTGGAGTTTGGACAATTATGCTAATGGCAATATTGTATTGCTTCAGATGGAAATGGACATTTCCATCTGAAGCAATACATAACTAAGTCTAATATTCCTAGTGTTATATTAAAATATTCATCATACTCTAGTAGCAAAAAAACCTATGTGGCTTGCAGTCCCATCGGAACAGTTTGACCATCATTCTCTTTTGCCCCAAAGATAGTTTTGAATAATTTAATATATTCAGCATACCGCTTATCTTCAACGCTTTGCTTGTAAGTTTTATGCCATTTAATAAAACCAATAGATGCAGTAATAACCACACCTAATAATGAAATAATCGCAGCTATGATTTTTACATATTCCATTATTGACCCTTTCTTATGCTGAATTAAATATTTGCATTATTTTAGTTCGACATTATTGGTTTTATTTTTTAATATCAAATCGCCTTGCTGATAAATAATATTGGCTGGCTTTGGAACATCATGCTTTCTTTTGGGATCATCGCCTAATTTCTCAAATCTTACATATCGACGAAGGCGAAATAATGCTAGTGGACCACCATAATCTCGCCAATCGAATTTCTTGCCATTCAAATTTGTTGCATCTAAACTTATAATATCTTGTATAGTAAACTTCTTTTTAAGTAATTATTCCTAATATCCCATACTGGCCGAAAAACACTATGTGAGAAAGAATCACGAATTAGCTTTGCGATATTATAAGCAGATACGACTATCTGATCCTTTGATTCGAAAGGTTTTTCTTCATAGAGCCACAAAGCGTCCTGAATAGCAGATGCCATTTGAAATGTTGATGATTTTTGCAAAAAACATACTGCATATTCTGCCTGATCTTGCCGTAAAGCTATTTCATCGTATTGCACCCGATGCGTGCCGTGTGTCCATTCTTGTGGTAAATCCAACGGTTGAACTTTTGTATTTACTGCAAGGTTTACTGCTGAAGCTAAACGAAATTGCAATTCTGCCGTAAAAAGAAGATTGATTCCTTTTTGCAGGTCACTTAGATTTTCATTATCATCCATAGAAATCTCCAGATCATAAGCTTAATATTTGTACCATTTCAAACGTCCAATAATCCAGATTATGCCATTTTTCACATATAAAGTCAAGAAAACAGGGTATTTACACAAAGTCCTATAAGAAAGATTATGTTTCATTGCAGTTTATAGGACCGCAGGGGGGGAATTTCCTGACATTATCATTGATAAATTGCAATAATAGCACTTGGCTTGAGTGCTATTATTGTCGATACTTTAATCATGAGTATTGGATACGAAAAAATAGAGTCTGCTATCAGGATGCTTGATGGCAGGTTGAAGATGAATAACAGCGGATACTATTGGCTGGTAGTGTTTGGCGATGGCGGCTGTTTCGACTGGGACTACCAAACGGCTTGACCGACCGGCTGGCCAGAGGTTATCAGGGCGAGAGATTAACCGTTTATTTCATCAGCCGGATCGATCAGATTTATCTCAAATTTTATGCCGCTGTTGACCAGTTTGGTAGCTACCATGCCTCCGACCTCAATATACTTAATCCAACAGACGATGAATTGCTTCAGGCAATACAATGGGCCAGAACCCACGATAATTCGCAAGGGTTTAATATGGCGATCAGGCTTTTTCTTCAGGAGTTTGGTTATGAATACCTGGCTGACAGAATATAAAAGTAAATTTCAGGAGCAGATATTCGACCTGCTTTGGCGACAATGGTCAACCCTGGGTATTGCCGGAACTCTTCAGGCTGACAGCAGGCAGATAATTGATATCGAGGCACTGCTTCTTTTTTCACTTAGCGTTTGCCGACATGAACCACGATTGTTTGATGAGATCACAGACTGGCTGAATCTTAATGGACAGTTCATTAATGTCCAGCGTTTGCAGCAGATACAAAACAAATATAACTTCCACTGTGGCCCCCAGCTTAGTGCAATAGCCGAACTTCTTAGCAGACAGTCGAAATATCAACTCAAATGGGCCGGGCTTGCCAAAAAGTATTATCTCTCCCCCTCGGAAGTATTATTTCTGGACGAAACTGGTAAGCCCCTGCCCTGCCCGCCGGATAACATGGCCCAGGAAACATTTCTCCGCCACGGTCTTAAACGCGGTAAATTTGATTTGCGGGGTTATTCACAGTCGTTTGACATGCAAAGCCCGGCCTGCCTTCAATTGCGACTCAGAGCCTTTCTGGGCGTAAATGCACGAGCAGAAATATTGTGCCTTCTGGCATCTGAAGATGAAATACAACCAAATAATGCCGCTGCCAGACTTTCTTATTACCAAAAGACCATCCAGACAATATTGCTGGAGATGGCACAATCGGGAGTTATTCTGGCACGAACCAATAAACGAGAAAAATTCTACCGGCTCACGCCTGGTATTCTTGATTCTTTGCTCATGCCGGGCATGACACATCCACAATGGCTAAATTGGCCTGATCGCTTCATTATCATCGAAGACATCTGGCTTAGACTTGATCAACTGACACAGATGCAGGTTGACGATCTGCTCATCTTTTCTGAATTGCATATTCAACTTAAAAAACTCCAAGAGAAGTACCCTGACAGCTTCCTGAAAAAAATCGACACAGCTCGATTCGGCCAGGATAATCTCATGGCAGCTTATGACTTGTTGATCAACTCCCTTTCTCATTAAAATGCTCATGGCAGAACTCTGCTAAGTCGTTTTTTTACCATATTTAAATTACTTTGGTAATACCCCCCTGTTTTTGAGACATTGAGCGATTTTATTCGCGCACTTGGTCACGCAAAAAAAAACCAAGCTGGTGTCTCTCCCTTGTAAATAAAGGACTTTTGAAATAGTCTCTCTTTTTCCTGCCCGAAGAAACAGAATATTCACATAAAAGATTATATTGTAATTACTTATAATGATTTAACCAAAAATATCACCTTAAAACTTATATCTATCGTAAATATTACAAAAATTAGAACTAAGACAGCAAAATAATCGGAAATATCCGACCCGACCAGGAGACACAGTGACCCATTTCGATAATCATCACTACATAATTGTCAAAACAACTCAAAAGAAACGAAGATCACCTATTGACACTATTTTAAATAAACATAACCCTATGACATACAACTAATTAGCTATAACCAATTTGCGCAATAACTAACAATATCAATACACCTTCACATCATCGAGTGCGTTACTACAACCAAAGCTGGCTGTTGTACATGGGATTGCACGAAGAAGACTTGTATTGCCTCAAACGGAAATGGACAATTTATCAAGCTCATAATAGGTATAAACTCTGTTTTCATTGATCCGCTGCATGATCGGCCAGAGTCGGTTGGCGATATAGTTTCCTGTTTCATGCAGGGAGATTTGCAAATCTGACAGCTTGCTTCTATTGAGAAAAGCCAGCCTGGTTCCACTTGGCCTCTGGGTAGTTATCTCGTGAAATTGCAGAGCAGAAAGCAGACAGATAACAATCAACTGCCAGAACAAGGCTCTGTCTTTATCACAACTTCTCCATCAACCTTTTATAGAGTTTTTACCCTTTCTGGTAAGCCGATACTTTTGCAACCTGCTATTAGGTTTATCTGGGATTGTTCTTTCTACCTGACCACCGGCCAGAAGTGTACCAATCTGTTTTTTCAGCGATCCAGATACGGTCTTGAGACCTAGCCCTGAAGCAAGTTCAGATGCACTTTTTTCACCTTTGCTTAGCATAACCATTATCCGATCTGATATGTCACCAGAAACTACTTCAGCAGTCAACTCCGGACTTTCTGTTAAAAATGCTGCTCTTACTCGACATATAACCGAAGTCATACTTACATCAAATTCCAGAGACGGATTGCCATTTAGTGATAATTCACGACGAGCCGTCTGAATTCCAACACCAAACCGCTGCACCAGTCCCATAATCTTCATATACTCGGCAATATCCGGATTACGATAGTCGGCATAGCCGGGCTTACCAAATGTCTCAGGTGTGACCCTGCCAAACGCCCCACCGCCATTAATTATCTCTATATGGTCATCAAACCAATAAACAAGCACCGGAGAATTCGTCCCTTCATAGATCCTGTGCATTACCGCATTTCGAGTTAATTGCTCCAGGGCAGCCATTGGGTAACAAGAACTACGAATTTCCGTTGGCCCGGAAGTATAATCAACCTTCACACGATTATGTGATGTAAGTTTCCGACTCAATTTCTCCAACTGCTCTGCCAGAGTACCTGTGATTTTCTCCTCATCTAAAACTGAATCCCCCCAATTCACCCCCCCTATCCGCAAAAACTGGATATACGCCCCGGGAAGAAACTTATGAGGCTCACGAGCTAACGCCAGCAAACCCAATACGGTCGGTATAGGTTCCTCCGGAGAACTTACCATACGACAACTTGCCAACCGTTCCTCATAACTCCTGGTATCTGTTGACAGAATATCTCCGGAAAAGACACGAGGCAAATATTCCTCCTCAAAAATAACCCGGCTAATATCTTTCAACGATGCTCCTGCGACAGGATGAAGATCATACGGTAATACCCGATAACGACGGCGTTCGATCAGGATCCTTTCTTCCTGCTCTCCTGCTATTGATCTTCTGGAACCAGTTCTAACCCAAACCCGCCCCTCAAATTTAACTGGCGGCATATCAGATGGCATGACCGTAACCACCGCGACCTCCCCACCATTTAACACTCTCTTTTCTACTGTCATTACCGGCAATGGCAAAATATTTCCATCAGTCTTCATGTCCGCCAGATTTCGTAAAAGCTCATCGGTAATTTTACAGCCACTGTGCCGGCCTTCATCATCTACCCCAATAAATAATACACCTGGCATCTTGTGATTAGGCAAATCATTAGCAAATGCACAAACCGCCTGTCTGGCCTTTTTAGTTGTCTCACCTTTGAATGATTCTTTTCTCTCTGCCAAATCAGATTCAATCTCACCCAGCAGTTGTTCTAACTCTTTATCTGAATATCTCTTCATTACAAATATCCATTAAAATTTGAATAATATCTTTACTACTGTGGCATACTACATCACAACATTATATATGTCAATACATTATAACTTTAACTCGGCCTCGACTCGGCCTCGACTCGGCCTCACAATAATATCATTCAATACTTTAAAACAGGCACCTCTATTCAATTCGCCACACCCTTCACCAATCGCTTAGTACTAGTTACCAGATAATATGTTATTACAGCAACTTAAAATGTTTTCTGAAATTTCCACGCAGGACAAATACACGCAACACCACCATCAATGACACCCAAAAACAGCTTTAGAAATTTCGGAAATCGCCTTTGGCTGTTTTTCATTCACAAACTGAGATATCTTACTCTGTTGAATGGACACGCGAGGCTTGCTCTTTCCTTAACTTAGTCTCAAGAGCTGTCAGTCGTTCACGAATTATCGAATTGCCGCGTCCAGACTCAAGAAGACCACGATACATCTCTATAAAATCTTCTGTGCTTCGCACTCTGGCTGGTTCTGCCTGACTAACCGGTTTAATCTGCTCCTGGCTCATCTGAATCTGAAGCGACCTTCTTGACTCTTGAGCTGATCTTTTCTTCTCATGTATAGCCGCTGCGTTTTCAATATAGTTGGCCATGAGATTAGCTGAATATACTTCTCGGTTCTGCCGGATCACATAGCGTACTAAATCAGCTCCATAAGAATCTATCCAGGTCTGAATATATTGCAGTCCTGCACTACGAGCCAGTCCTCCCCTGCGAGGATTGTCCGAATAATAAAAATCAAGAATACTTTCCACCTCTCTCTGTCTTTCAAAAGAGCTGATTTCATCAATTGAACTATTTTCCGAAATTCGACTGGCAGAGAGATTGGTAGTGTTAGTATTGGTAGTGTTTATGTTAGAGTTTAAATTTCCTACATACACAGATGTCGGCTTTTTAAACTCAGCCTGTTTGATATTTAAACTCCTGGATGTCGGCTTTTTAAACTCCTTATGTCGGCTTTTTAAACTCGATCCATTATCAAATTCAGAAATTATATCGTAAGGCCATATATAATAACCATTTGCAATCTTATCGTTTTCGGTAGTGTACTTAACTATCCGAATTAAACCACTGTTTTGCAAGTTCTGTAGAGCTTTAACTATGGTTGCCCTGCTCAAGCCACAATCGGCAATAATCTGGTCTATGCTTGGCCAGCAATAACCGTTGTTGAAGTCAGCTCTATAGAGCAGGCTGCAATAGGTTTTCCAGGTGGAATGATCTCTGGCAAGAGAACTGAAATATCCACTGGAAAAGAGCTCACCGGCAAGACGGACATGGCCCGGGGTGTTTGATGACGGAGTTACTGAGATATCAACAGGTTGATCGCTGATTACCTGCCCGGCATAAACAGCCTTGCCTGATGGCCGTGAGATGCTCAAGGGAGGCCGACAAACGAAATACAGGTTCGCGATCTTGCCGGTCTGGTTCGTGCGGTTCTGAGCCATAATAAGGCCAAGAGCTGATAGCTCACGAATAAGTTCCGGAATGCTTGTCCTGTTGAGACCGCAGTCCTGAGCGATTTGGGCCTGAGATAATTCTACTGCCCCACTGGCAAAATCTGCCATACTTACCAGACGACAATAAACCCGCCAGGCACTGGCATGGACTCTGGCAAAAAGTCCATCATTGAACAACCAAAACCACAGTTTGTAATAATGCGAAACTGTGCCATCGGCTGAAAAGTTGTAAATGTGTTTGTCCTGACTCATGGGCATCCTTGCCTGATTATTTATTGTCATCCTGCGCTTTATTGGGGTCAAGTGTACTGTCTTTCTGCCCTTCCAGCAAGAGCAAATTTTCCTGCTCCAGAGATTTGTAACTACGCTCTATATCCTCAATTTTTCTTTGCAGGTCGAGAATCGCCATTTGATTTATCTGGCTGTCTTTTTGAGCTAATTGCCGGGCGTTTTCAAGTTCCTTCTGGGCGGTATTAAGCTGCTCGCTTACTACGGCTATTTCGGCCTGTTTAGTTTTCTGGAGAAGCTCTTTTTCTTGGCGGGCGTTTTCGATCTCATTATCCAGTTGTTCATTGAGCATTTGAAATTTTGTTTCAAAGGTATTGGCCTGATCCATATAGTTATCAGCTCTTTTATCAAGTAGCCAATATATTCCCACACATGCGGCAATGAAAAATAACATGATGATCAGGTAACAGTAATGCAGCCCCCTGCGTTTATCTTTTAGCTGTTGAACTTCCTGAGAAAGTTTGTCGCGATTGATTGACAGCTCAGTTATTTGCTGCTGATACTTTTCCATTTCCGCACTCTTGCGGCTGGCCAAAGCTGTTGTCTGACTCAGTAAGGTATGGTCTGGCTGGAGTTGTTTGACTGCGGCGTTAACGGCTTCTGATACCTGACGGATTAAATCTTCACCAGAAACTGATGAGACATTCTGTGGCGTTATATGCCTGTTATTACCAGCTTTATAAGTTTCCGAAATTTCTGAATCTTGCTTAACTTCATTATTTACAATAACTTGATGCTTAATCGCCCTACTTCCCCCCCCTGCTTTGAAATTCTGACTTTCAGCTCTGGCCTGCTCTGTGGCCAGTACATCCTGCCAGTTATAATTTCCATATTTTTCAGGGTTTTTCTGGCAAAGCAATTCTGCCAAGAGAGTTATATCTACAAGAGCGGCATTGCTCTGGGCGTTGTCATACACCTTTGCCGCAGATGCCCAGGAATTGATCCAGTTGAAGACGGTTCGTTCCTTGACACCAAAGGCAAGTCCAGCTAATGCTTGCGTAACTATTTGATTTTTAATATCTTCAGACATAATAGGATAAATCTCCATATTCTATTTCGGAAAGTTCAGAATAAATCTTTAGAAAATTCAGAAAATACTGATAATTCCGAAAAAACATAGTTGGGTTTCTGAAAATTCGGAAAAGAGTTGCTAGGTTTATTTCGGCAATTTCGGAAAAGCACGCATTAGTAACTCCAGAAACTTCCGAAATTTCAGTAAGTCCTATAATATACTTGATTAGAAATTAATCAAGCAGTATTTTATGAAAGAAGGAGATATCCTGGTAAATAGTTTTCGGAAGATATATTTATAGTAGCAAGTGAATAGATATTGTCCGGGAGACAATGAGCAAAACTTGATATTTTAAGGCAAAGGGGGGAGGGGCTATTTATTTGATATAGTCTGGTGAGTGTAGAAAGTTTGGTAAGGTCTGATAGATGCAGTGTAATTGTGTGGGCTGAATTATCATTAAGCATGCCAGTTTTGGTTTCAGTGCAGGTAAGAAGGGCCAGGGAATTATTATGAAAGATAGAGGTCAAATTTTATATTATTCTTTTCAAATTATCAGATAAGAATAATTATGCACTAATAAGAAAAACAAGAAAAAATGTATTGACAAGTTAGTCTTGCCTTAATATATTATATAAGACTAAAGAAAAAAGGTAAATTTTAGCTGAGATATTATCATGCCAGTTGTCTCAAAATAGGTGCCTGGCATCAGTAATAAATGGGTAGAGATAAACAAGTAGTGGGGCGATTGAATTACACAATTATCTCTGAGCAGAAAGAGAAATTTAAATGCTATGTTCAAAAATGGATATGAGGAAAATAAGAACGAATGAATAACATGGCAGAGGACAACCCGGGATTGCTTCCGGACCGGCAGCGTAAAGATGTTGCCCAGTTGCGTCGCTATAGCTCAGAGCAATTATTTGCCGGCAATAGTGAGATAGAAATACAACATGCCAGCGACATTTACCGGATCAGGATAACCAGGAACGGTAAATTGATAATGAATAAATAAGACAGGCAAGTCCGGAAGGGCCAAAATAACAATTAAACCTTGCGACCCAGCAAGCCAGAGTAAGCCAGCCAGGGAGCAACAGCGATAAGCATAACCGCTTATTGGTGTTGCTCCCTTTTTTTTCGTATTTACAGAAATACGGTCGTCAGGTGATAAATATCCCCTTGATTGAAGAAAATATAAACAGGAGAGAAAAATATGAAAAAAATTATGCTAAACACGCTTACAAGTTTGTTATCGCTGGGTGCATTTGGATATGCCGGGAGCTATACTGAGGTTCATAGTTGGGCGACGATAGTAAACGGAAATGGGTCAGGTTCACATTTTGCCGCTATTTCTGATGGTGCAAATACTTACCATTTACTAACTCTGAATAGTAAACCGGCGATAACAAAAGTTGATGCTTTTGGTAATGCCACAACGCTGGTATCACCGTCACAATGGCAGACTGCCAGCGGATTGACTGGCATTACTTCATTTTACAATTTAGGTCTGGAAGGAGATAATCTGCTTTTTGCCGAATCAAGTTCTGATAATGTCTGGAGTGTGAATATTAATAGTGGGGCGATAACAACCTGGGCCACAAAGTCAGCGATATCCAGCTATCTGAATATTGATATGTCATCAGTTGCTCTGCTGGCAAATGCCACATCATATAACGGTGATTATTATTTCTATGAGGGCAATTCAGATAGTATTCTGAAGGTTAATAGTAGTGGTATTCTCTCAAATTATCTGACCCAGGCTCAGTTAGATGAGTTATCTGATGCCGGGTCGCTCAGTGGTGGTCTGGCTTTTGACAGTCAGGGCAATATAATCTGGGGTGATGCCACAAATGATTCATTGTATAGCTGGAATAATATCAGCCAAGTCAGTGAACAGGTATTATCGGCCAGCCAGATAGCGGCGGTAACAGGTTCATCAAAAGCGGCTTTTGGCGATATTCTGCAAGGAATTGATGGCCTGGTGTATTTCTATGAAACGGTATCTGATAATATTTTGAGCTATGACCCATCGGCACCGGCGAGTACTTTGAACATTGTTTTGAGTGAAGCAGATCTGCTGGCCGGCCCGGCAGCCAGCGATTCAGTTTACAGTCTGGCGTGGTATAACGATAACCTGGCCTTTAATGTAAATGGAACTAAGGGCTTTTATGTAGTACCAGAACCGGCTACTGTGATTATATTGGCCGGTGGCAGTATGTTGTCTCTGGCACGCAGAAAAAGAGCCTGACCAGTCAATGATTGAGTTAAATAATAAAATTTTCAAAAAGGTATAATGATATGAAAAAGATATTTGCATTAACTGCTTTATGTTTATTAACCGGCATAGCCGTTGCCGATACTCCTGATAATTTTTATAGGCTCATGTCGCATATTCATGCAACAGGTACGGGTGCTACTGGTGTTACCGGTTCACCTCTAACCGGAGCTTATGCCTTCAATGTCAATGGCAATACTTATTCCGATGGGGTGTACGACCCCAATGATGGTAAATATGAGTTCTGGTCAATGAATTTCGGTGCGACTCAATCCATTCGCAAATTCACTTTAGGTGTTGATGGTTCTGATTGGAGCAGTTATTTTGATGGCTCAGGCTATACCAGCTTTTATGGCGGTTTTGGTGATCATGTTGATAGTGATGTGAGTAATGCCGGATTGGATAATATTGTAGGTACCTCGATCTTTTACGCTCTGGCCTCTGATCTTGGCCGTGTAGCATCAGCCGACCCTGATCTTTCCAGTGGTGTTTGCAGTACGGCTATTGGCGGAACCATGATAACAGGCTCTTTTGTCCTAAATCCGGCTCCTGTAATGTTCCGGGGCAGTTTCTATGAAGCCGGTCAGTTGGCTCTGGTTACTTCTGGCAGTGGTGCCAGTAATTCGCTCTATCGCAAGGTGGTACTTATCTACGACCTGCGGCAGATAGGCGAGCTTACCGACCGAGAGCCAGACTATAATACCGGACAGGATGGTAATGGTAATCAGTTACCGATCTATGGGGCATATAATCAGGCTGACTGGAATGATGTTTTCCAGATAATTGCTACTGGCAAGGATATTCTCGATTCAACCGGCATAGAAGGAGCTACAGCCACCACTTTCAACTTTGGCCGCCAGGCTGTCTGGGCTCCTGATGCCAGCGCTATTTATTTTGCTGGTTTTACTGTAAACAACACTTCAGTTGATGGTATGAGATATGTCAGCGGTATATGGAAATATGATTTTGCGACAGATGGGTTAACATGGATCAAACGCGAGCTTTCTGAAAGTAATGCTATGTACTATTGCGAAATGGCGGCAATTGATACCAGTGTGCGTGACTTTACCGCTGGGGATGATAGTGGTGTGCAGATACTGTATGCTTCTGAAACTGAAAATGTAGGCGGTATTTCCTGTATTATTGATAATGGCGTGATAAACCCAACTGTGTATAATGTGCTTGATGCTGCCAGAATGTCAGAGTTTGTAGGCAGGCCGATGGCTACTACTGATATTCGTAATATTGTAGCCAGTCCTTCAGGGGACATATTCTTCTATACAAATGGTTCTATGGACAATATAACTTACGGCCGTAAATATCATGGTTATTATGCTATATTCAGATATGACACAAAGGGCAGACTCAGTTTAGTCGGCAGTCGTGCTCATGCTATGACATACAATGTTTCTCAGGGCGTTTCAATATCAGGTTCATCAGGGGCTATGGGTGCATATCAGTACTATCCTAATCTGTTCGGCAAAGAGATGCTTACATACCGCAGCACTCCATTGAAAGTGCCAACTGGTATAGAATTATTTCATGCACTTGACTTAAATCGTGACGGTGCTGTTGATATAACAGATCTGGAAATATTCAGGGATCAGCGTATCAATAATGATCGCTGGCTTGACCCTATCTATAGTGGGGATGCCGCTTATGCTTCTGATCCTGATATTATGCCTCGTATTTTCGATGCCCCGATCGAGTATCTTAACTGTGACCTGAACGGTAATTTTATGTATCGTAATATCTACAGAGATAAGACTACAGGTGAATATCTGGTAGATGAGGCAGTGGAAAATCGTGATTTTACTCATTCGTTTGAGACTGTAACTGACAGGCAGTATTTTAATCATAAAATAGTAACTCGGGATGATACTGAGGCTTTGTATCAATTCATTCCTGCGGGTGATGCAGACTTTAACGGTTCTGTCGATCTGACGGATTTTGCGGTTCTGGCAGCCAACTATCTGACCGGTAATAATACTGATACCAGAAAGAATTTTACTCAGGGCGACTTCGATTTCGATGGTGATATTGACCAGAACGATCTGGCAGAGATGGCCCGCTTCTGGCTGGCTGAGTATGAACCGGTAATTACTCCGGTTATTGAATAAGAAACATTAAGTGAGTTTTACCCGCACACCACTGGGAAGGTGTGCGGGTATGAGATATAATAATATATGAGAGAGTATAAGTATAATCCCAAAATAAAAGCATTTACCCTGATCGAGTTATTAGTGGTAATGAGCATAATTGCTCTTCTGGTGTCGATCCTGCTACCATCACTTAACCGTGCCCGGTCTCAGGCTCGTGCTCTTATCTGTAAATCAAACCTGAGGAATCTTTATATCGGTCAGATGTATTATGCCGCCGATAATCAAGACTGGCTGCCATCTAAAGAGCGTACCATTAAGTTGGGCGGTTGGTGGGGGTTCCGGGCGGCTAAAGGCTATAAGAGCAAATATGACCGCCGCGGTCTGTCAGAGCAATATGGCCTTAATGCTTTATTTGATGAATATGGCTATATACCTGCTGAAAGCGAGGTCTGGATATGTCCAGACCTTGGTATGAAGTGGATGGAGGAATATGGCTGTACTTATGCCTATTCATTGGCAGGCAATCTGGGAATGTATAAGTTCAGCGTATTGATGAAGAAGTATAAGTACTCGCCGCTTATCTATGACAATATCACCTCATACACTCCTTCGCCGGTGGGCTGGTATGTCGATAAATCAGCCAGTCCTATGGCTATTATCCCGGTTAATGAACGGGTTATGCCGCATAAGTTCCTGGCAGAAAAGAAAAAAGATAAATATGGTCAGACCGTTGCAGACTATAAAACCTGGATGATGGTTGCGATCGATGGCTGGGTTGGTACTAATGGCGATAATCAGGAGCGAAGATAAAATGAAAAAGTCAGTTATCGCACTGGTATTATTAACCGCTATAGGCGTGATTTTCATCTATCAGCAGAAAAATGGCAATGCCAGTTTAAGCAGGAGTATGCTGGAACAGATAGAGATCTATTTGCAGCATTCAGCCTCGATCAGGATAATTCAATGTGATTATTCTGGTGACAAACAAACCAATAAAGTATTACTGAATTCTTCAGATAGTGTTGAGATAAACAGCTTTCTGAATATGCTTATCAGCCAGATATCTGTATCACGCTATGAAACGGTGATAAATGAGATGCCGGTGTTTACCCCGGATTATCGGGTTGAACTTGGCTGTGCGTTGCCCGCCGTACTTGATTTTGTCTTTTACGAAGATACTAACGCTGTTTGTCTGCGTAATGAAGATCACTATCTTTTTGCTGAATTTACCCTTGAGGCTGGCGAGACGATCAATAGCTATTTCGGCAAGATCAAATCCAAACAGCAATGAGTCAATACCAGCCAGGCTGTAATATGTATCACGGCTATAAAACCCACATTAACCAGCCAGCAATATGCGAGCAAGTGAAATGTTAAGAACAAAAATAATAACCGCTTTTATCCTCCTGCAAATATCAGGAATAATCTTTGCAGATAGGTTGCCATTTAAGCTTATCGACGGTGTGCCTTGTGCCCAGTTCGTTATTCGCAATGGTACAGAGCTGCTGCGCTGCCACTTATTTGTTGACCCTGGCTTCAGTGGCGGGTTACTGCTGCATTCTGATGCTGCCAGCGAACTTAATATAACCGGTTCAGAGACGCTTTCCGCTGCTTATAGTGGTGGTCAGTTGCTCGGTTTGACTTATGCCGGGGCAGAACTTGATGGAATAGATGACTTTTCCCGCAAATGGGCTATTCAGCTAAACGATATACCTGTCTGGGGTGTTATTGGTGCCGGTGCTTTTGATTGCCAACGGCTGGTTGTGAACCTGGCAGGCGGTTATCTCGATTTTGATAATGACCTAGAATTACCTGCCGGCCCGGCATTAAATATCAGGACCGAACAAGGCCGCTTTCTGGCCGATATAGAGCCAGGCAGCGATTATATCATCCCGGCCTTACTGAGCTTTGCCGATTTTGATACTGTTTTCGATCAGGATTGTGCTGCTCTGGCCGGTAGTGAAACCGGTAATTTTGCCAATTGCCTGGTTGCTGTTCTGAATTTAAGGCAATATACTGCGGTTAGGGTTAAAGAGAACCTCGGCACTGAGCTTGACATTGCTCAGGCGATAATAGCAAACAGTTTCTGGCAAAACTTCCCGGTATATTTTGATCTTGCCGCCAGTCGGCTGATAATAGACATAGATAATGCCAAACTGATAAGCGATCTGACTGAGCAGGAATATTACAATTCTCTGGCTGGCAATGATACAGTCGCAGTGATAAATTACCTTGATAATCATCCTGATTCCCGGCTGGTGGGCCAGGGTCGGCAGTTTGTGCTTGATCAGGCTATTGCCGCAGGTGATGCCGGGCTGATAACTCAGGCACTTACCGCTATTACCCGGACAATGCCGGTTGCTGATGCCTCGATATTACTGGCTGACTATGCCCAGGCCGCTATTGAACAGGGACAGTTGAGCCAGGCAAAGGAATTTGTTGCTTTTTGCCGGGAATTGCTCAATACCTCAGCAGAGAATCCTGGCTTGCATTGCCGGGTAAATACCTATAGCGGGCAGATAGCATTATCCGAAAATGACCTGAAAAATGCCCGCCGCTACTTATTATCTGCCTTATTCATTCTGCCGGGTAATTCATCTGCAAATTATTATATGGGCAAATACTATCAGTTGACAGGATCCCGGCAGCGGGCCTGGGCCAGATACTTAAGGGCCGCTCTGGCTGATGAGCCACTTGAGATAGCTGCAATTGCTCTGGATGAAATGGGTCAGGATCCGGAGTTTATCGCCAGTTTCACTCTGGACGATGCCTGTGATTATCTTGACGGTCATATAAAAAAAGATGATGGCTCACTTACCGATCAGGCCAAAGACCTCAAAGTCAGAGGCGGTGGCCTGATCTTGCAGGCAATATCAAAACTGGAGGGTCAGGATCAATGACCATACGAGAGTTTGAAAATATGCTTATGCCGGGCCGGGCAGCTATCAAACGCCGGAACCGGCAGGAATTGCTTTGCCAATGGCTTAATAGTGGTGCAGTTATTCTGATCGCCGCGGGTGTGTCGTTTTTCCTGCTACGGGTCATCTGTGCTTATCTGCTGAATACTGATGTACCTGCGCTATGGATATTACCCCTTTATGCTCTGCTGATAATAGGTGGTATTGCAGCCGCTATTCCAGCCTGGCTGAAGGATACACCTTTTTCTCAGGTTGCCTTTGAGCTTGACCAGATAACAAATACAAACAATCTGATCTATACCGCTTATGAATATCTTCAGAAGCAGCGAGTATCAGACTTTGCCCGTCTGGCGATAGCCGACGGCATGGTAATATTGGGCAGACCTTCTCCTTTTGCTCTGGCGGCCACCGATAAAAAGGTTGATCGCCGGAGCCTCTTGGGGGTTCTGGTTGTTTTAGTTCTCTGCTTTGTGCCAGCAGATCATCAGCTTACCGCCCAGATAACCCAGCCATTGGCGGCGGCTGGTCAGGGTGTGCAGATCGACCACGATAATTCTGCTGTGAAAAAAGAGCTGCCGCCGCAAACTTTACCTGTTATGCAGGCAGAGGCCAATACCGCAGGTCAGGTCTATAACAGGCAGAAAAAGGCTCAACAGACCGGTTCTGGTCAGAGCAGGCAGGCTGATTCTGCTGCTGTCGCCGGGGCTGATAGCAGTTTTGTGGCTACGACGGTTAATAAGAAGCAGTTACTCACCAGTTCTGACGCTCAGGCCCGTAATACAGCTGGTGATATCCGTTCCGGGGCGGGTCATGCCCCGGATAATGAGACAAAAATTGATAGCGACCTGCACAAGGCCAATATCTCTCAGGAAGACCAGCAGCAGACTCAGGATCCCGATGATAAAAACAAAGTGGATAACCCGGCTGCTACCCGCCGACCATTTACAGACGATAAACAGGCTGCGCCGGGCCGCGAACTTGGCCGCAGTGGTAAAAATGGTAAAGGGGGGACAGGTCGCGGGGGACAGGGTGGTATAAAGAAAGCCAGGGCAACCGCAGCTATTATCCCCGGAGAAAAAATACCAGTGTTTTTTAAGAGCAGGCCGGGCCTGGGCCGGTCTAAATCGTTTATGACGCTTATGCCTGCATCGGCACTGACAGATTACAACTCGGCATTACTGAATGATACCCCGGCAGATGAGTCTGCCGCTCAGGGCTATTTTGTACCCCAGGATATTAAAGAAATAACCAGAAAATATTTCGAGGAATTAAATAACTATGGTGACAGATAACTTAGAAGATATCAGGATAAGATTGAACTTGTTCCGTGATGATTATCAGGCCCTGAAACAGCAGGTACAAGCAGTGTTTACCGGGCAGGAAACACTTATAGACGATTTACTGGCAGCATTTTTTGCTGGTGGTCATGTACTGCTGGAAGGTGTGCCGGGTCTGGGTAAAACGGTTCTGGCCCGCACGCTGGCCCAGGCTGCCGGGCTGGCTTATAGCCGGATCCAGTGCAGTCCTGACCTTATGCCCGCTGATATTACCGGTTATAATACTCTGGCTCAGGACCTTTCCGGGGCACAAAGGCTGGTATTTGAAGCCGGGCCGGTTGTCAGTAATTTCATTCTGGTCGATGAGATAAACCGGGCTACCCCGCGTACTCAGTCGGCCATGCTTGAAGCTATGCAGGAAGGACAGGTGACCGTAGGGCGTGAAACGGTCATTCTCCCTCGTCCTAATTTCTTTATTGCCACGCAGAACCCGGTGGAACATGAAGGTACTTATCCGCTTCCGGAAGCGCAACTTGACCGCTTTCTGGTGAAATTGATCGTCGATTATCCCCAGAAAAGCGAATACCGCGAGATAATCGCCCATACTACCGGACTGCGTGGCACTATTACCCGGCCAGTTCTTTCAGCTCAGCAGATACTTCACATGCAGCAGACTGTGCGTGAGGTGGAGGTACCTGATCTGGTTCTGGATTATGCAGTTGATATTGTTCGGGCCAGCCAGCCGCAATGCAGTAGTTTAGCGGTTGTCCGTGATAATGTTGTATTAGGAGCTTCACCTCGTGCGGTACAGGCTTTGGTAATGATGGGTAAAGTGCGTGCCCTGGTCGATGGCCGGGTTAGTGTCAGTGCAGCTGATATCGCTATTTCTGTACTACCAGTTTTGCGACACAGGGTAATTCTTAATTATAATGCCGCGGCCAATGGTCTGGATGTTTTCAAGGTCATTAAACAAATATTGGAGAGCATAATAATTGCTGCTTAATGATGAGATAAATTTACTTTCAGGCGTGCAGGTGGTTTTGCGGAACCGGCTTACCGCCAGACCGCCGCAGGAATATAATTCCCGCGATGATAACGGCAGTGGCCAATTCGTCGAATATCGGCCATTTACCCGGGGCGAAAGTGCCCGAT